>NZ_JQMP01000002.1 GCF_000744775.1 Thermorudis peleae
CTACGAGTGTGTGATCGTCGACGAAGCACACCGGGCGGGACGCCGCAACCGCGGTGCATCGCACCGGAACGAGAAGGCCGATCCGAACAACTTACTTCGCTTCCTCCAACGTGTGGCCGAGCGGACGCGCAGTCTGCTCCTCGCGACGGCGACACCAGTGCAACTGGATCCGATCGAAGCGTGGGATCTACTGGAGGCGCTCAATCGCGGCAATGAGACTGTCCTTGGAAGCCGGTACAGTCGATGGCTAACCCGCCCGCGCGAGGGGCTGAACTACGTGCTCAACTGGGCGAAACCACCGGAGAATCTACGAGAACTGTGGGAGTGGGTTCGTGACCCACTGCCACCGGCAAGCGAGGCACCAGCATTCGAGATTCTTCGCCGGTCGCTCAATATGAACGAGACTGAGAGTTGGGCACCACCCGAGGCGTTCGATCGCCTCTCCCAACCAGCACGGCGGCATTTGGAATGGATCAGCCGCGAGTTCTTCCAAAACTACAATCCTTTTCTCCGGCATATTGTCCGACGGACACGTGAGTATTTGGAGCAGACCATCGACCCAGAAACGGGGGAGCCATATCTCACGCCGGTACGGGTACGCTTATTCGGTGAAGGCGAGCATGATGCGCTCTTGCTCCCACCGCTTCTCCAAGATGCCTACAACACTGCTGAAGAATTTTGTCAAGAAGTGGCATCGCGTCCTGGGTTCAATTCGGGCTTTCTCAAAACACTTCTCCTGCGCCGCGTCGGGAGCACGATTGAGGCGGGACGGCTGACAGCACAGCGCCTGCTTGAAGGGAGGGAGCAATCGGAAGAGGACGAGGAAGATGAACGCCCATCGTCCCTTCACCCGCTCACGCAGCGAGAACGGGAGCTGCTCGAACGATTTCTCCAGTTGCTCGAAGCGGCGCGAGCAGCAGATCCCAAATTGCAAGCGGTCACGGACATTCTCTGCCACGGTGTAGACGATACCGAACCTTGGCGCCAGTATGGCTGCATCGTTTTCAGCCAGTATTACGACTCAGCCCATTGGATTGCTCAGCACCTCTCCCAGTATCTCCCTGAAGAAGAGATTGCCTCTACGCTGGAGCAAACAAGTCGAAGCTTTTTTCAAGGGGGAATGCGACACACGTTGGCCGGGATGTGCTGAAGGAGCGTGTGCAACGAGGTGAATTGCGTATTCTCGTCGGGACCGATGCTGCTTCCGAGGGACTTAACCTGCAGCGTCTTGGCGCCCTCATTAACGTTGACCTCCCGTGGAATCCGACGCGGCTTGAACAGCGCAAGGGACGCATTCAACGCATCGGGCAACCACGGCCAATAGTATTCATCTATAACCTGCGTTACCAGGGATCGGTCGAAGATCGGGTGCATCGTCTGTTATCAGCACGGCTCCAAGCAATTCATGCTCTCTTCGGACAACTTCCCGATACGCTCGAAGACGTGTGGATTGCGCTCGCTCTACGCCAAGAAGAACGGGCCCGACAAATCATCGATGCAACCCCTTTGCAGCACCCCTTCGAACTACGCTATCACCGGGTTACCCCAGTGGACTGGGAGTCGTGCGCTGCCGTACTGGAAAAGACAAGTCAGCTGGAGTTTCTGCGGCAAGGATGGAAGTAAAGATAACATGGCGGTGTCCTGTTGATAGCACGCTAACAAAGGAGGCGGCATTTTCTGGTCAAAGAGTTCCCCTGCGTGAGGTCTCCTCTCGTGGTCGAGCATCTGCCGGTCAGCGAACTACCTGCGACATGGGAGTGTCTAGCGCAAGCACGCAACACGGCAAAGGTAATCGCCGTTATCCTCGATCAGTTGCGCATGGCGAGCACCACGCGTAAGCACTGGTATCTATAAGGAAACCCTTGACGGATTCCCCCGCTTTCGTGCCTCGCTAAACGCAAGAGACCAGGCTGTCTACCGCGCGATTCTGCATGGAGATCACGTCGGTGCACCGTCATCAACATCTCGTTAGCGCAAGCCACGCGCGTTTGATCAGCGTGTCGCACGCTCGATCTGCCAATAGCTCTCACTGAACTCGAACCGGAATTGGTGGATCGATGGACAAGCAGTCGGGAACAGGTTAGCACCCGTGCCCTACCCTCTGAAGCGGCAGTAGCATTAACCGGTTGGAGGACACGTACAGCTGAGTGCAACCAAATCGATGGGAGTTGAGCTTCGTCCCGCTATCCCCGATACTTAC
The DNA here is from genome assembly GCF_000744775.1 of Thermorudis peleae. Lineage (NCBI taxonomy): Bacteria > Pseudomonadati > Thermomicrobiota > Thermomicrobia > Thermorudis > Thermorudis peleae. The sequence goes on from NZ_JQMP01000002.1 coordinate 2,201, forward strand.
TCGTGACGACAAAGGGGGAACACATGACAGCACGGCTGACGCACGAAAACGAGATCCACGAGTTGACCCCTGAGGAGGCCCGGGAACTCTTCGAACGCGAGGCGCAACGGCGCCTGCACATGAGTGGTGATGAGTTCAAGCGGCGCTGGCAAGCCGGTGAACTTGACCCGGAAGACCCCAATGTCCGGATGGTCGCGCTGGTGCTGCCGCTCGCGCACTAGCACACGATGGCCGGCAAGACCCGCCGTGAAGCGATCGCTGCCTACCTCGAGCCGCTCAAGGAAACCCTGGCGTGTGTTTGCCCCCAGCGCTACCGGCACGTTGCCTATCACGGGCCTGATCCAGCCGGTCTCTCCGTGCTCGTTGTGCATCGCCTTGAGCCGGTGCCGCTGCGCCGGCAAGACGGGTCGCGCCTGTGGTTTGAGGTCAGGCAACTGTTCCGCGTCGTCGAGACGGAAAGATTGCGCGGCCCGTACACCGTGGCAACGGCCGCCTACCTCTACCAGATCTCCTACGACGACGGACGAGAACTCCTTGCATTCCACTGGCATCCCCCATGGTCAAGGGAAGAGAACGACGCCGCACGTGCATATCGGGCCGGCGGTGGAGCAAGTAGCGGAACGTGTCCGTGAACTCCACATCCCCACGGGATACGTCTCGCTTGAAGCAGTCGTCCGGTTTCTGATCGATGGGCTCAGCGTCGCTCCCCAGCGCTTTGACTGGAGCGAGGTGCTTGCACGGAACGAGGCACGACACAACCAGTAGCGCACGTGAGAGCGCGAGTGTCCATGGGGATCACGCGCGTTCGCCAGCCAATGCCGCTGCAGCCGCGCCCCGCGAACGGCGATACGCCCACGACATCGGAGCGTGCACCACCCCACCGACCGCGTTTCCTGGCCATGCAAGCGGCTCGAGTCCGTCGCGAGCGGTTCCTGGCAGCACAACCCGGCTTGCGGGAAACATTTCCCGATTTTTGAACAGAACCATTCTGGGGTGGGGCGGCGGGTCTCAGGCTGCCCACCGCGACGATTTCATCCCCCCATCGTGCATGGGAACCGTTCCCTTTTCCAGGGCCGTCATCACGGTCAGGGTCACGGGAAGCGCGTGCCCATGATGACGGGTTGGCCCGCAGTCTTTCCCACTCGTTGAACACGCGCAGTACCCCTCACGTTGTATGGCATCATTCCCCCTTCCCCAGGACCAACAGTGGTCACCGTGGGGGGCAGCGTGCTTTTTCTTTTTTCTTCGTTGGAAAAAACATGAACGATACCGCTCGGTGGTGCCGTGCACGGCGCGCAATGAGCAGCGCTTTTTTAAAGCCGGAAAAATAGCATGCACCTGCAACTGAAAAGCCGCAGGTCCATGCACCAAGGGTGCGCATGGGCCTCAGACGCCCCCGCTCCCTGCAAGGCCGCAACGATTTCATCCCAATCCGACGGCCGCCAGACACGAACGATGATGCCAGGTACTTGTTGGAGCACGGCAAGCCAGGCCTCTTGCGCCGGCGAAAGCTTGCCACGTTCAGTCTTGAGTTCGGTCAGGATCAACGGCCGGCCTGGCTTGGCGAGCACCAAATCTGGGAAGCCCGCTGGCGAGCGCACCGAAATCCAGGTATGATAGACCTGCCAGCCGAGCAACCGACGCATGAGGGAACCTCATCAAAACCTCGACGAAACCTCGACGCTTCTGGGTGGGTGTGCCGCCGCCACAGCTCCCGCGGCGTCGTCTCCCGGGCACCCGGGTCGAGCCAGCGCCGCCGGCCGTGCCAGTCATAACAACTGATGGGCCGAACGAAGCCGAGCCGGAAGCGGAGCACCCGGCGGATGCGCAAGACGGCATCACGATCACCGACATCCGCAACGTAGATCCTGAGTTCGTAGCGCCGGCCGCCGGCGATCGGCTTCAGGCGGGCAGCTGGGCCAAGGTCACCGGCACGCACGGCCGCGCTCACCTTGTCCCAGACACGGCCGGCATACGATGGCCGCAGGATCGAACGCCAGAAGCCGGCCTGCTGGGGATTGAGCCGCTCGACGCCGGGAGCGTAGCACCACTCGCTCGGTGTTCTTGTCCGGGTTGTCATCATCCGTCAGCCTCCTTTCTGTTCGCTCAACCATCCGCGTCGGCGCGCCTCGTCCGGTGAGGCGATGACGCTTTCAGGCGTCATCGTGCCCGATGGCCAAACCACCAGCTGACCCTGTCTGGCCAGCCACTCCAGTACAGGCTGCAGCGTCGCAAACGGCACCCCAACGACTTCAGCCAGGCGATACGCATAAACACCGCCTAGCCGGCGGAGTCGTATGCATACCTGCTCAGCAATGGCGGCATCGAACATCATTGTGTGCATTTGGGGAGCAACACCGCAACGGTCGGCGATTTCCGCGTCAGCATCGCCAAAACACCGTTGCTCCCCGGGGCGCAACGGTGGCGCAACGCTCGCAACGCTTCCCTCGTCCGGGGGCGATGGGCGTTGCGGGTGTTGCGGGGGTGTTGCTCCCCCGGGCGCAACGGTGTTTTCCGCGTCGTGATCGCAATCTCCGGCGAGCGTTGCGCCGTTGCGCTCAGAAGTGAGCAGCAACGTTTCTGGCTCGGGCAACGCCGTCACCGGCGGGGGGCAATGGCTCCCCCGGCCGCAGTTTGGCTGGCCGGCCTCGCCCCGTTTCCAGGTTGACGAGGTGGCCAAGTTCGACCGCGCGCCGGACATGCCGGCTGATGCGCGATTTATCGCGGCCGAGCAGGCGCGCAAGCTGCGCAAGCGACACCGTCTCTTCTGGATCCTGACACAGCTCGGCCACGGCCGTGACAACCTCGCGCACCCCGGCGTGATCCCGCCGGAAACGATGACACCATAGAGCGGCGCCACGAGCTGATAGACGGCGCGGTAGTCTTCCAGCGTGGCGATGATCCGGCCGTGGGTATCGCGCTCGCGTTGCCGCTGGTGGAGGAGCGCATGGGCGCAGATCAGGTTCAAGAGTTGGGGAAAGTCGCGCCGCATCCGCACGAGATCCGCCGACACGCGTTCGGCGAGCCGTTCGGCATAGGGGATCGTGACGCTGCGCGCTCCCTCGCGCTCAAGCCAACGTTGCAACGCATGCCACGGCGCGAGATCCGGCGGTTCGGGAGCGCTTCCGTTGGCAGCCCGGCCAATGGCGAGGAGCACGGCGCGGGTGGCCGCGGGATCTTCCGGCACGCTCACGGCGAGCAACCGCGTGGCCAGCTCATCTTCGACGCCTTTCGTTGTCGTCGTGACGAGTCCCGTCGGCCCCGCAAGCTCGATCGTGCGGCTCACGAGCCCGGCCGCTGTCGTCTTTCTCGACAGTCGGATAGCGCACGCGGCCTTCCCAGGTCACCGAGCGCATGATCGCCGCGCAATGCCGTCGCGGTGCAGGCCAGCCGCCTCGGTGACGAGCAGCATCCGGTGGCTGAGATTGCCACCCAGGTAGAGCAGGCCCCGCTCGGACATGCCGGTGAGGGCAACGATCGCGTCGGCCGGGAAGAGCTGGGCAACCGTCGAGATGAGCAGCGTCTTGCCCGCACCACTGGGGCCCTCGACAAGCAGGTTCACCGGCCGCTCAAGCAGGCGGCTCGTCAGCACGAGGTACACCAGCGCCGGTAGGTGCTCGCCGCCGGGTGGTGGCATCCAGCCGAGCGCGGCGACGGTCTCCGTGACCCGGGTGAGCAGCCGGGGATCATCCAAAAGCGCCAGGGCCGCGGCGAGCGCTTCGCCGTCAAGTGTCTCATCTGCCTCGCTCGCGCCGGGTGGTGGCCCGGCGAGGTACTCCAGCAAGCGTTCGCGCACGATGAGCAAGTCGTCGGCCAGTGCGGGGTTGCCGGCGCGTTCGGCGAAGCGGCGGCGATCCCGTTCACGATCGAGGTTAAGCCGATCGGTGGCGAGCAGCTGGTTGTCGACAAGTGCGGAGACGGTGGCCCGCAGGCCATCGCGCAGGACGGGCTCTTCAACCAGGTAACGCACACCATGGACGATGATTTCGAAGGCATCACCGCGCATCGGCCACCTCCAGGCGGATGATGCGCCGGCGGCTGCGAGGGACTGGTGCGTCCGGCGGACGTGCGGGTGCGTAGCGCGCGACGGAACGCGCGATCTTAGCGAGCTCGCGCTCGTCAAGTGGCGGCCGGCAGCGTGAGGCGTTCAGAATCCGCAGGCACGCCAGGATTTCTGGCTCGGTGCAGCCGCGCCGGCGGAGCGTGCCGGCAAGCGAGGTGAGCCAGCGGTTGCGTTCCCCTTCGCCGATCGTCGGTGGGAGTTCCTTGCTGCTCTGGCCAGGATGCCGGCGCGCCTGGTGGGCCAGCGGCAGCAGCCAGTCCGGCAACGGTGCGAGCGGCAGGTCGGCAATATGGGCGCCCGTGTCCCAGAAGTAGCGCCCGGCCGCGCTCCGGCTCGGCGGGAGAACAACCTGCGCACCAGCCGCTTTGAGTTCGAGTCCTGGCGCAAGCGTCACGGTGGGCACATCTGGTGGCGCAATAAAGTGGTAGTGGGCTCCCCCACCGCCAGTTAGGCCGGTTGGCGTTGGCGGCAGCGGCTCGTGCGTGGCCTCGAGATCGGCGAGTGCCTCGTCACCCGCCATGGCGCGGATCGACGTCGAGCACAACATGGCCACCGCCGAGCGCAACGCCGACGTTGGCCAGTGGCCACCGCTGCCACCAGGCCGCGATCGTGGCGGGGTCGCGCGTCGCTCGTCGTGGCCAGTCGGCGAGAATCGGATGTTTCCCCGCGGAGCGGCATGACGGATGACCACAGGAGCAGTGGCCAGCATCGTCCACCCAGTGGAGCGGGATGAGCGGCCAGCCGCGTTGCACGACATACCAGGCGGCAGCCTGCGCGAGCGTGGCGGTGGTATCCTTTTCATAACCACCAGCGACAACCCGCTGCACCGCCGCCCCGGGAACCGGCCGGGGCGGGTTCATCGTTCGACCTCCAGCCGCGCCCAGATTTCCTCTTCCGTCAGCCCCAAGGCTGCCGCGAGTGCTTTCGTTGGTACCCGGTAGCGACGGCCGCCGACGCGGACGATCGGAACGCCGGGGGCAAGTTCGTTTTGCCACCGAGCAAGCTCGTAGGCTAACGTGCGGCCGACGCCTAACAACCGGGCAGCCTGGGTCACGCTGACTGTTGCTGGTCGGGGTGTTGTGGTGTATGGTGTTGCCACGGTGCGTCCTCCTTTCGCTGATCGATCCTCTCCATCGATCAGCGTACCGGACGCACCTAGCTTTACGTCAAGGCTTGATTTTGGCGTGATTTCGCTTGATAGAGGCTTGATGCTCGCGCGAGCACCATCAAGCCTCCGCGCTGCTCAGCGCTGCCAGGCGCGGCGTCCGGCTTCGGAGAGCACGGGGTCGGGGGGCGGGGAGAAATGGTTTGAGCCAGGCGTACTTCGGATCGGTGTGGAACTCCCAGAAATACCGCCGCACCGACGACTCGGCGACTGTTCCGTCGAGCTGGCGGATGACGTCCTTTCAGCGTCAACCCCTTCAAGAAGAGCTCGGCAACCATATGTTTGGCGCCGGAGAGTTTTTGGAGGTGCTCTGTGACCTCGTCCCGCGGGGAGCGGAGATAGAGCGCGAGTAGCCACGCTTCTGCTGCGCGGTCGTCATGCTCGATGCGCACGGGGAAAAGGACCCGCGCATCCCCTTCCCGGAAGAGCCGAACCAGCCGGTCGAGGAGACAATGGACGGGGAGAAACGTGTAGCAGTCGATTGTCGTGCGCCCGTGATATTCCGCGATCCGGAGAGCGAGACCACTCTGAACGGGTTGTGGGATATGCGTGATCGGTGCGACCTCGGGTCGGGTGACGGCTGCCATGGTCGGGACAACCCACCAGTTGCCGGTGGGTAAAGGACCCAGCGCGGTGAAGCCAGAAGATCCCAGACCCAGTAGTCGGCCTTGTCGATGGTGACCACGTACGGCAAATCACCGTCGCCGACGCGTACTCCCCAGGCATCGGTCAGGGAAACACCATACCCTCTAGACCGTTTCCGCGGGAAGACCGTGGCACGGAGCCAGGACTCGACCGCGGCGCTCGGCGCATCAACAATCACTGACCAGGCTCGGGGGAGAAAGCCGCCTGCGGCCAGATGGTTGATAAACGTTAGCGCCTGTGGGGGTGGGGGCTGGGCTGGAGGGGTTGCAGGGCGGTGGCGAGCGCGAGACTCTTGGAGGTACTGGACCACGGGGAGCGGAAGAACTGCAGCGCGTGGAGCGCCCAGCGTCCGTCGCCTTCCCAGACCGCCTGAAGCTGGACCACTGTGGTATCGTCCGCATCCCGGTAGAGTTGTCCCCGATACGCAGCCGCGCCGAGACCGCACTCTTCCCGTGCCATGTCGCAGACGAGTCCCGCCTCCTGCAACACTTCTTCGATCTGCGCCACGAGGTTCTCTGTGTGTGGGGTCGCGCACCAACCGACGATACGCCAGTCGAAAAGGAACCAGTGTCCTATACCCATCGCACACACTCCTTCCGTCGAGTCAGTCAGCAATCCAGTTAGCAACCACGCCAGCACTGGCCGGACAGCGCAGCACTCCAACGATACCACAGGCGCATACGAACGCACAGAACGGATACACTAGCACGCACCAACACGTTGGTCGGCAAACTTCAAAATCGCTGGGCGTCGGTCGTCCCGGCGCTGGTGGGTTCGACTCCCATCCGCCCTCGCCAGCGTCTCACCCCTGGCATCACGCGGATTTGTTCCGCTGCTTTCTGGTCGCTGTCTTTTCCAAAGATGCTGGGGCACACAAAACAGCCAAGAGGCAATCTCAACAGCAACGGGCACCAGTCCGAACCTGTGCCAGAACACGCCGGAAAACTCGTTTCCTCGTTGAGTCAAGCAAGCAGAGCTGGGCATAGACATGGCAGAATTTCCCTGTAGACAAGATTGCACTGTCGGTCAGCTCACCAGAGTAGACCGGGGTAGCTTTACGTCCCTTCAGCCAGAGGCAACTCCTAGCACTCAAAGTCGATGACAGACACGGCCTTCTCCACTTCGTTGAGCCTACGATCAGTGTAGCAGCACAGTGTACAGTGATTACTTCATCACACCTCTCTGGTGAATTCAGAGTGAAGACAGTCAAACACGAACGTCATGCCAACGAACTAGGCTGAACATATACCACTATATAGGAAAAATCCTCGATGTGTCATTGCAGCCGAAACGGCAAAATTTCTTCTTTCTCCGCATGAAGAGGCAGAGCAGTTTCAATATGATCACGCAGGCGGCACACTATCTGTTTACGGTTGCCAGGATGGGCAAGGAACGATAGAATCGCCTCGGGTAGGCGTTGTGTAATCTGCCGGGAAGTAGGTGAAGTACATGCGGACACGGGAAGAGATTTACGGGGCGCTGTTGGAGGAATGGTTAAGCAAAGGGCTCGATCGTCGGCAGTTTCTCCGGCTAGTCGCCATGGGTGCGAGCGCAACGTCGCTGGCCCTGATACTAGCCGCCTGTGGCGGCTCGAAGACCGGCTCGGTCAGCACGCCAGGCCAGCCAACCCGCCCAGCCAGTTCACCGACACCAGCTGGCACACCCACGCCAATCGCTCAGACAATTGGCAAGGCAGCGATGACGCCAAATCCAATGCCGACCTCGGCGCCGTTTGTCAATAAGCCATTCCTCATCGCCCTCAACGTCGAGCCTGACTCACTCGACGTCCATGACTCGTTCTTCAACGCCTCACTCGGCGTTGACAAGTGCATCTATGAGGGCTTAGTTGGACTCGATGACAAGATGCGTATCGTCAACCAGTTGGCTGAATCGTGGGAACCTTCGGCCCGACGGGAAAGGAATTCACCTTCCGGCTGGATGGGCAAATGGTTGCAACCATCGCCGCAAATCGTGACTTGGCTACCAGTTTGACGGTGCCGTCATCGATCACTTCAACATGGTCAAGCCAGGCTGCGAAGTACTGGTGGCGCTTCAGCCCGGTCTCGTTCAGAACCCGATCGAAGTTGGCTTTCACTGCCTGGGCGTTGAACGGCGTGCCGTCATGGAAAGTCACTCCTTTGCGCAGCCGGAAGGTGAATTCTTTCCCGTCGGCCGAAGGTTCCCACGATTCAGCCAACTGGTTGACGATACGCATCTTGTCATCGAGTCCAACTAAGCCCTCATAGATGCACTTGTCAACGCCGAGTGAGGCGTTGAAGAACGAGTCATGGACGTCGAGTGAGTCAGGCTCGACGTTGAGGGCGATGAGGAATGGCTTATTGACAAACGGCGCCGAGGTCGGCATTGGATTTGGCGTCATCGCTGCCTTGCCAATTGTCTGAGCGATTGGCGTGGGTGTGCCAGCTGGTGTCGGTGAACTGGCTGGGCGGGTTGGCTGGCCTGGCGTGCTGACCGAGCCGGTCTTCGAGCCGCCACAGGCGGCTAGTATCAGGGCCAGCGACGTTGCGCTCGCACCCATGGCGACTAGCCGGAGAAACTGCCGACGATCGAGCCCTTTGCTTAACCATTCCTCCAACAGCGCCCCGTAAATCTCTTCCCGTGTCCGCATGTACTTCACCTACTTCCCGGCAGATTACACAACGCCTACCCGAGGCGATTCTATCGTTCCTTGCCCATCCTGGCAACCGTAAACAGATAGTGTGCCGCCTGCGTGATCATATTGAAACTGCTCTGCCTCTTCATGCGGAGAAAGAAGAAATTTTGCCGTTTCGGCTGCAATGACACATCGAGGATTTTTCCTATATAGTGGTATATGTTCAGCCTAGTTCGTTGGCATGACGTTCGTGTTTGACTGTCTTCACTCTGAATTCACCAGAGAGGTGTGATGAAGTAATCACTGTACACTGTGCTGCTACACTGATCGTAGGCTCAACGAAGTGGAGAAGGCCGTGTCTGTCATCGACTTTGAGTGCTAGGAGTTGCCTCTGGCTGAAGGGACGTAAAGCTACCCCGGTCTACTCTGGTGAGCTGACCGACAGTGCAATCTTGTCTACAGGGAAATTCTGCCATGTCTATGCCCAGCTCTGCTTGCTTGACTCAACGAGGAAACGAGTTTTCCGGCGTGTTCTGGCACAGGTTCGGACTGGTGCCCGTTGCTGTTGAGATTGCCTCTTGGCTGTTTTGTGTGCCCCAGCATCTTTGGAAAAGACAGCGACCAGAAAGCAGCGGAACAAATCCGCGTGATGCCAGGGGTGAGACGCTGGCGAGGGCGGATGGGAGTCGAACCCACCAGCGCCGGGACGACCGACGCCCAGCGATTTTGAAGTTTGCCGACCAACGTGTTGGTGCGTGCTAGTGTATCCGTTCTGTGCGTTCGTATGCGCCTGTGGTATCGTTGGAGTGCTGCGCTGTCCGGCCAGTGCTGGCGTGGTTGCTAACTGGATTGCTGACTGACTCGACGGAAGGAGTGTGTGCGATGGGTATAGGACACTGGTTCCTTTTCGACTGGCGTATCGTCGGTTGGTGCGCGACCCCACACACAGAGAACCTCGTGGCGCAGATCGAAGAAGTGTTGCAGGAGGCGGGACTCGTCTGCGACATGGCACGGGAAGAGTGCGGTCTCGGCGCGGCTGCGTATCGGGGACAACTCTACCGGGATGCGGACGATACCACAGTGGTCCAGCTTCAGGCGGTCTGGGAAGGCGACGGACGCTGGGCGCTCCACGCGCTGCAGTTCTTCCGCTCCCCGTGGTCCAGTACCTCCAAGAGTCTCGCGCTCGCCACCGCCCTGCAACCCCTTCCAGCCCAGCCCCCCACCCCACAGGCGCTAACGTTTATCAACCATCTGGCCGCAGGCGGCTTTCTCCCCCGAGCCTGGTCAGTGATTGTTGATGCGCCGAGCGCCGCGGTCGAGTCCTGGCTCCGTGCCACGGTCTTCCCGCGGAAACGGTCTAGAGGGTATGGTGTTTCCCTGACCGATGCCTGGGGAGTACGCGTCGGCGACGGTGATTTGCCGTACGTGGTCACCATCGACAAGGCCGACTACTGGGTCTGGGATCTTCTGGCTTCACCGCGCTGGGTCTCTTTACCCACCGGCAACTGGTGGGTTGTCCCGACCATGGCAGCCGTCACCCGACCCGAGGTCGCACCGATCACGCATATCCCACAACCCGTTCAGAGTGGTCTCGCTCTCCGGATCGCGGAATATCACGGGCGCACGACAATCGACTGCTACACGTTTCTCCCCGTCCATTGTCTCCTCGACCGGCTGGTTCGGCTCTTCCGGGAAGGGGATGCGCGGGTCCTTTTCCCCGTGCGCATCGAGCATGACGACCGCGCAGCAGAAGCGTGGCTACTCGCGCTCTATCTCCGCTCCCCGCGGGACGAGGTCACAGAGCACCTCCAAAAACTCTCCGGCGCCAAACATATGGTTGCCGAGCTCTTCTTGAAGGGGTTGACGCTGAAGGACGTCATCCGCCAGCTCGACGGAACAGTCGCCGAGTCGTCGGTGCGGCGGTATTTCTGGGAGTTCCACACCGATCCGAAGTACGCCTGGCTCAAACCATTTCTCCCCGCCCCCGACCCCGTGCTCTCCGAAGCCGGACGCCGCGCCTGGCAGCGCTGAGCAGCGCGGAGGCTTGATGGTGCTCGCGCGAGCATCAAGCCTCTATCAAGCCGAAATCACGCCAAAATCAAGCCTTGACGTAAAGCTAGGTGCGTCCGTACGCTGATCGATGGAGAGGATCGATCAGCGAAAGGAGGACGCACCGTGGCAACACCATACACCACAACACCCCGACCAGCAACAGTCAGCGTGACCCAGGCTGCCGGTTGTTAGGCGTCGGCCGCACGTTAGCCTACGAGCTTGCTCGGTGGCAAAACGAACTTGCCCCCGCGCGTTCCGATCGTCCGCGTCGGCGGCCGTCGCTACCGGGTACCAA